>NZ_QWDF01000002.1 GCF_003499275.1 Sphingomonas mesophila
GTTCCGCCAGTGCCGGTATCGGTATAACGGACGGTGTAATCCGTGCGGAAACGGTATCGGCAAAAGATTTATTGAAAGACGGCAGATCATTCGGTGCGCGTATCGGTTCCGAATATAACAGTAATCGCGGCATTAACGATTCGCTTTCACTCTATGGACAAGCGAATAATCTGGATGTATTGCTATTAGGCAGTTGGGGAGACGATAAAAACTATAAGGCGGGTAAAGGTTATTCGGATGCGGTGAATAAAAATAGCCGAGTAGTGAATAATACCGCTCGTCGTCAAGGTAATTATTTGGCGAAATTCGGCTATGATATTACCGATAAACAGCGTATCGGCTTAAGTTTCCGTCAAGAGTCGTTTTATGGTGCGGGACAAGATCGTTTCGAGATGATTTTTAATAGCCGCCCGGTAAATGCGAACACGACCAAACGTACCTACAACCTTGAGTATGATGCGAAAGACATCGGCTTTGCTCGAGACGTTAAAGCGAATGTGTTCCATATTTTAGGGACGGATAAGCGAGAAGATTATCAGCAAAATAAATTAACCGGTTATCAACGTAGTTCTAAAACCAAAACAACGGGGGCTAATTTAGGCTTTACCAGCGAATTTGGCGGAGAGCATCTGTTTAAATATGGTGTGAATCTGCGTAAAGAGCAGACAGGTAGTCAGAATTCGTTCGGCAATATTAAAGGCGAACAAAAATTCGAATACGGATTATATGCCGAAGGGATTTGGTCTTTAGGTAAAGTGCTGACCTTAACCACAGGGTTACGTTATGATTACTATGATTTGGATACAGCGGGTAAAGTGGATAAAAACGGTAAACCGCTTGCCGGTAATAAATCGGTATCCGATAAAAGATTAAATCCGAGTTTCGGATTGATTTGGGACATTACACCGAATTTTGCTTTGAATGCTAAATTAAATTATGCAAGTCGCAGCCCTATTTTAGCTTCGGCAAATACCATAACCGATAACCGCGGTTCATTAGATAAAGCCAGAGGCTTACGTTTTATCGATCCTAAATTGAAAACCGAAGACGTACGTTTGGCGGAAGTCGGTTTTGAATGGAAATATGCCGATTTTAATTTAAAAGGCAGCGTGTTCGAGCAAAGAGTTAAAAACTTCTATCAAACGACCAACAGTATCATTAGCAATGCGGGAACCTTAAAAACGAAAGGTTATGAAGCCGAGTTGGATTATCAATGGAACGCATTAAAATTAACCGCCGGTGTGGCGTATGCCGATCCGAAAGCGGACTTTGCGCTTTCTAATGATCCGCTGAATGTTATTCCGCAAGGTCGTCAATGGAGTACCGGTGTTTCGTATAAATTTGTTGAACCGAATTTAGAGATCGGTTGGTTAGGTCGCTATGCTCAGTCTAAAGAGTATAAAACGGGCGCTGCGCCGAAAGTCGAAACGAGAAGACGTATCGGATACGGCGTACATGATATTTTCGTAAACTGGCAGCCGCTTAATCAAGACAACTTCAATGTGAATTTCACGGTAAAAAACATCGGTAATAAATTCTATCGTAGCCACAGCCAAAGAAATCTTGAAGTCACGCCGCCAAGCCCG
>NZ_QWDF01000004.1 GCF_003499275.1 Sphingomonas mesophila
GGGCTTCATTGTCTATTCAGTAACTAAATACAAATTAGTATTCTAATACTGCACGACGGTTTTTAGCGTAGTCAGCTTCAGTGTGACCTAACACAGCCGGTTTTTCTTCACCGTAAGAAACAGTTGAAACTTGGTTAGCACCTTTAGTTGCTAAGTAGTTTTTAACTGCGTCTGCACGACGTTGACCTAATGCGATGTTGTACTCTGGAGTACCACGTTCGTCAGCGTGACCAGCAACAGTTACTTTACCGTTTGCAGATGTTAAGTATGCAGCGTGTGCATCTAAAAGTTGTTGGTACTCACCTTCAACTGCGTAGCTATCGAAACCGAAGTACACAGTGTTGTAACGAGTTTGTAAGTCTTCAGCAGTCATACCGCCGAATTGACCTGCGTTTGCGTTAGCATTTGCGTTAGCATTGTCTGATGAGCTGCTGCAAGCTGCTAATACGAATGCTGGTGCCGCAATCATCAATACTTTAGCTAGTTTTTTCATTTGTTGCTCCTAAAAAGAATTTTATTTTATTTAGTCAAATACGGTGACCAAGCAGGAAACTTAAATTGTCCACCTGCTCCCGGCAAGTTAGCTTTGAAACGGCCATCTGCGGACACCAATTGTAGCACTTTGCTCGTACCTTTGGTAGAGCTATAAATAACCATAATACCATTTGGCGAAATACTTGGACTTTCATCTAAGAACGTTGAACTCAATACTTCCGTGCCACCCGAAGCGAGATCGCGTTTTACTACTTTATCACCGGCAATCATGATTAAATTCTTACCATCAGACGATACTTTAGCGTTATAGCTACCGCTACCGCC
>NZ_QWDF01000005.1 GCF_003499275.1 Sphingomonas mesophila
TCTGCTGATAATACTTTCGTATATCGATAATACTCGAAATTAACGTTTTGAGTATTGTGGACGACGACGTGCTTTGTGTAAACCCACTTTTTTTACGTTCAACGCGACGTGCGTCACGTGTAACGAAGCCAGCTGCACGTAATGCAGGGCGTAAAGTTTCGTCGTATTCCATTAATGCACGTGTGATACCGTGACGGATCGCACCTGCTTGACCAGAAATACCACCACCTTTAACAGTGATGTATAAATCTAATTTATCTAATAACTCAACTAATTCTAACGGCTGACGAACTACCATGCGTGAAGTTTCACGACCGAAGTAAACGTCTAAAGAACGTTGGTTAATGGTAATGTTACCATTGCCCGGTTTGATAAATACACGAGCTGAAGAGCTTTTGCGGCGACCTGTGCCGTAGTTTTGATTTGCTGCTGTCATTTTCGATGCTCCGTGATTAGATGTCTAAAACTTGTGGTTGTTGTGCAGCGTGGTTGTGTTCGTTACCTGCGTAAACTTTTAATTTACGGAACATTTCACGGCCTAAAGGACCTTTTGGTAACATACCTTTAACTGCGATCTCGATCACTGCTTCCGGACGGCGTGCAATCATTTCTTTGAAGGTTGCATCTTTGATGCCACCTACGTAGCCAGTGTGCCAGTAGTAGATTTTATCGGTTTCTTTTTTGCCAGTTACCGCTACTTTCTCTGCATTGAACGATGATGTAATCACCTGTATCTACGTGCGGAGTATATTCAGCTTTATGTTTACCGCGTAAACGGCGTGCTAATTCAGTAGCTAAAC
>NZ_QWDF01000006.1 GCF_003499275.1 Sphingomonas mesophila
TTTGCTTTTTCAACTAAAGCTGCGAATGCAACTTTGTCGAATACAGCGATGTCAGCTAAAATCTTACGGTCGATTTCAACAGAAGCTTTTTTCAAGCCGTTGATGAATTTGCTGTAAGATAAACCGTTTTGACGTGCTGCAGCGTTGATACGTGCAATCCATAATTGACGGAATTGACGTTTACGTTGACGACGGTCACGGTAAGCATATTGACCAGCTTTAATTACAGCTTGGAACGCAACGCGATAAACACGTGAACGCGCACCATAATAACCTTTAGCAGCCTTAAGAACTTTCTTATGGCGTGCTCTTGCAATAACACCACGTTTTACACGAGCCATTATTAAATCTCCTAATGTATATAATTAACTAAAATTCACTAAAGTACGTTTTAACTTGACTCAACGCTTATGCGTATGGTAAGCACGCTACTACTAATACTTGGTCTGCTTTCGCTACCATTGATTTGTGGCGTAAGTGACGTTTACGTTTAGTGGTTTTCTTAGTCAAAATATGACGTAAGTGAGATTGTTTACGTTTGAAACCGCCTGAAGCTGTTTTCTTGAAACGCTTAGCAGCACCACGTACTGTTTTAATTTTAGGCATTGTTTTATAAACTCCGCATTGTTTTATCTAATACATAATAATCAGGCGAAAAATACGCTTATCGCTAACCGTCTTTTTACTTGCAAAGCACTAATTATCTCGAACAGAGCGTTACCGCTCATAGCCCTTTACGGCTAAAAAGCAAATCAGGCTGCGAAATGTGCCTGTAGATTGCTTTTGTTTCTCT
>NZ_QWDF01000007.1 GCF_003499275.1 Sphingomonas mesophila
GTCCGACCAGGATTAGCCAACCTTCGTGCTCCTCCGTTACTCTTTAGGAGGAGACCGCCCCAGTCAAACTACCCACCAGACACTGTCCGCAACCCGGATTACGGGTCAACGTTAGAACATCAAACATTAAAGGGTGGTATTTCAAGGTCGGCTCCATGCAGACTGGCGTCCACACTTCAAAGCCTCCCACCTATCCTACACATCAAGGCTCAATGTTCAGTGTCAAGCTATAGTAAAGGTTCACGGGGTCTTTCCGTCTTGCCGCGGGTACACTGCATCTTCACAGCGAGTTCAATTTCACTGAGTCTCGGGTGGAGACAGCCTGGCCATCATTACGCCATTCGTGCAGGTCGGAACTTACCCGACAAGGAATTTCGCTACCTTAGGACCGTTATCGTTACGGCCGCCGTTTACCGGGGCTTCGATCAAGAGCTTCGCTTGCGCTAACCCCATCAATTAACCTTCCGGCACCGGGCAGGCGTCACACCGTATACGTCCACTTTCGTGTTTGCACAGTGCTGTGTTTTTAATAAACAGTTGCAGCCAGCTGGTATCTTCGACTGATTTCAGCTCCACGAGCAAGTCGCTTCACCTACATATCAGCGTGCCTTCTCCCGAAGTTACGGCACCATTTTGCCTAGTTCCTTCACCCGAGTTCTCTCAAGCGCCTTGGTATTCTCTACCTGACCACCTGTGTCGGTTTGGGGTACGATTTGATGTTACCTGATGCTTAGAGGCTTTTCCTGGAAGCAGGGCAGATCGGAA
>NZ_QWDF01000008.1 GCF_003499275.1 Sphingomonas mesophila
CACATCTCTACGCATTTCACCGCTACACGTGGAATTCCACTTTCCTCTTCTGTACTCAAGCGATCCAGTTTCCAGTGCGACCCCAGGTTGAGCCCGAGGTTTAAACACCAGACTTAAATCGCCGCCTGCGCGCGCTTTACGCCCAATAATTCCGGACAACGCTTGCCCCCTACGTATTACCGCGGCTGCTGGCACGTAGTTAGCCGTGGCTTTCTGGTTAGGTACCGTCAAGGTACCGCCCTATTCGAACGGCACTTGTTCTTCCCTAACAACAGAGCTTTACGATCCGAAAACCTTCATCACTCACGCGGCGTTGCTCCGTCAGACTTTCGTCCATTGCGGAAGATTCCCTACTGCTGCCTCCCGTAGGAGTCTGGGCCGTGTCTCAGTCCCAGTGTGGCCGATCACCCTCTCAGGTCGGCTACGCATCGTTGCCTTGGTGAGCCATTACCTCACCAACTAGCTAATGCGCCGCGGGTCCATCTGTAAGTGGTAGCCGAAGCCACCTTTTATGTTTGAACCATGCGGTTCAAACAACCATCCGGTATTAGCCCCGGTTTCCCGGAGTTATCCCAGTCTTACAGGCAGGTTACCCACGTGTTACTCACCCGTCCGCCGCTAACATCAGGGAGCAAGCTCCCATCTGTCCGCTCGACTTGCATGTATTAGGCACGCCGCCAGCGTTCGTCCTGAGCCAGGATCAAACTCCC
>NZ_QWDF01000009.1 GCF_003499275.1 Sphingomonas mesophila
CTCGGGTTGAAAATTGCAATTTGACGCATCAATTGCAGCTTCTTTCTTCACTAAGCCACCAGCTTTACCTAAAGCAGGAACCGGTTTTTCATGTTTAGTGATGATTTTAACGCCTTCAACAATCACTTTACCGTTTGGTAACACTTGAGTTACCTTACCACGTTTGCCCTTATCTTTACCGGTAAGAACAATTACTTCATCATTTTGACGGATTTTAGCAGCCATTACATTCCCCTTACAGTACTTCTGGAGCTAATGAAATGATCTTCATAAACTTCTCAGAACGAAGTTCACGAGTCACAGGTCCAAAAATACGAGTACCGATTGGTTGCTCAGTGTTATTGTTTAAAATTACACAAGCATTACCATCGAAACGAATAACTGAGCCATCTGGGCGACGAACACCCTTCTTGGTGCGCACAACAACTGCTTTTAACACATCACCTTTTTTAACTTTACCGCGTGGAATTGCTTCTTTCACAGTAACTTTGATAATGTCGCCAATAGCAGCGTAACGACGGTGCGATCCACCTAGAACCTTGATACACATTACGCTACGAGCCCCTGAGTTATCAGCAACATCCAGCATAGTCTGTTCTCGGATCATATTAGTGCTCCGTTAAATTAAAAAACACCCTTTCGGGACGAAAACC
>NZ_QWDF01000010.1 GCF_003499275.1 Sphingomonas mesophila
CATCGGTTTAAATTTATTTAATTATGTTATTTGATGACGCCGCAAGCCATACGCGGACCGCCACCGCCTAATGGAGCCGGGTGATCAGAGTGGTTATCGCCGCCTTCGTGAATCATTAAAGAGTGACCTTTAACTTCATCAAGTTTTTTCAAACGCGGAGCAAGAACCGGATTGGTTGCAGAACCGTCGTGTGCGATGGTTAATGCCGGTAAATCACCTAAGTGCGCATCGTCCGACCACGGATAGCCGTGTTGCTTGGTATCTTTCGGATCCCAGTGCCCGCCCGCGCCTAAACCGGCAACCAGTTTACCGTCTTTTTCTTTCGGTTCACAGCTTGGGTTTTGGTGAATATGGAAGCCGTGTAAACCTTGAGCTAAACCGTGTAAGTGCGGAGTAAACACTAAACCGTATGCAGATTCGGTAATTTCTACCGTACCGACATCCTTGTTTCCTTTTACAGGATCAAGTTGTTGTACTTGTACGACAAGTTTTTCCACTGAGCTGTTATCCGCTTTTTTATGATCATGATCCGCATGTGCAAAGGCAACTGCCGATGCGCCGAATAATGTAAAAGCAAGAGCTAGATTTGTGAGTTTCATAGAACATCCC
>NZ_QWDF01000011.1 GCF_003499275.1 Sphingomonas mesophila
GCCGATACCACGACCTAAACGTTTAGCACTGTGCTTAGCACCTTCAGCTGGAGAAAGAGAATTTAAACGCACTCTATTATTCCTCCACTTTAACCATATATGACACTTGATTAATCATACCGCGAACTGCCGGAGTATCGATTAATTCAACTGTATGACGAATATGACGAAGACCTAAACCTTTTAACGTTGCTTTATGTTTCGGTAAACGAGCAATAGAGCTACGAGTTTGAGTTACTTTAATTGTTTTTGCCATATTCAATTACCCCAAAATTTCTTCAACGGTTTTACCACGTTTAGCAGCAACCATTTCAGGTGATTTCATATTTGCAAGCGCATCGATTGTTGCGCGAACAACGTTAATTGGGTTGGTTGAACCGTATGCTTTAGAAAGAACGTTACGAACACCCGCCACTTCTAACACAGCACGCATCGCACCACCGGCGATGATACCAGTACCTTCGCTAGCCGGTTGCATGAATACGCGTGAACCAGTGTGTGAACCTTTAACAGGATGTTGTAATGTACCTTCGTTTAAAGCTACGTTAATCATATTGCGACGAGCTTTTTCCATCGCTTTTTGGATCGCTGCTGGAACTTCAC
>NZ_QWDF01000012.1 GCF_003499275.1 Sphingomonas mesophila
GGCGTTCGTGCGATTGAATCAAAATGTAGAAATCGTCTTGATGTAGCACCAGGTCAACACGGTGCACGCAAGCCACGTTTATCTGACTACGGTAGTCAGTTACGTGAAAAACAAAAAGTTCGCCGTATCTATGGTATCTTAGAACGTCAATTCCGTAATTACTATACAGAAGCAAACCGCTTAAAAGGTAATACCGGTGAGAACTTATTAGTATTATTAGAAGGTCGTTTAGACAACGTAGTTTACCGTATGGGTTTTGCTGCAACTCGTGCTGAAGCGCGTCAGCTTGTAAGCCACAAATCTATCGTAGTAAACGGTCGTGTAGTGAATATTCCTTCTTATCAAGTTTCTGTTGATGATGTGGTTGCTGTTCGTGAGAAATCTAAAAAACAAGCACGTATCAAAGCATCATTAGAATTAGCAACTCAACGTGAAAAACCGACTTGGTTAGAAGTTGATGCAACTAAGATGGAAGGTGTATTTAAACGTACTCCTGAACGCTCTGACTTATCAGCAGATATTAACGAACATCTGATCGTTG
>NZ_QWDF01000013.1 GCF_003499275.1 Sphingomonas mesophila
CTTGCTTCCACAAGTTGGTGACTGGCTAAAGTTGGAGGCTGCTAACCCGTAAGGATAGTCAATGCGTCACTACGAAATCGTTTTTATGGTTCACCCGGACCAAAGCGAACAAGTACCGGCAATGATTGAGCGTTACACAGCGTCTGTTAAAGAAGCTGGCGGTCAAGTTCATCGCTTAGAAGATTGGGGTCGTCGTCAATTAGCATACCCAATCAACAAACTTCACAAAGCACACTACGTGTTAATGAATGTAGAAGCACCTCAAAGTGTAATCGACGAGTTAGAAACTAACTTCCGTTATAACGATGCAGTTCTTCGTAACTTAATCGTTCACACTAAAGCGGCAGTAACTGAAGCGTCACCAATGGTGAAAGCGAAAGAAAGCAAAGTTGCTGAAGCGGTAGCTGAAGTTGAATCAGAGGAAGCTGGCGAGTAATTCGCCGATTGATAATTGCTTAATTCTGAGCGGCTCGGTCGCTTCAACGGTTAAGCAAAGCCAAT